>NZ_JADYWX010000022.1:0-585 GCF_015864565.1 Psychrobacter sp. SWN149 | reverse complement strand
GGACGCTGGTTGGGTCGATGTCATTTTCAGGGTCGGTGTCGTTACCCACTACGGCAACCACAACTGGGCTACCGCTAGTGCCTGACTCGTTGTCATTCACGGCAACAGGGGCGCTTTGTGGGTAGTCGATGGTGACAGTAGCAGGGTTTGAGGTCAAACCTGTGGCGTCATTAACCGTGTAGCTGATCGGCGTTGGGTCACCGGTAAAGCCATCTTCTGGCGTGAAGGTGATGTCGCCTGAGACAGGGTCAACAACCCATGAGCCTTCACCAGCCACGTCAACCGATTTGCCGTCAGCGGCGATGGTGCCGCCTGCTGGTGACACGGTGATGAGGACGCTGGTTGGGTCGATATCATTTTCAGGGTCGGTGTCGTTACCCACTACGGCAACGTCAACCGTGGCGCCGGAAGCACCTGATTTTGCATCATTCACAGCCACTGGTGCGGTTTGCGGATAATCGATGGTGATAGTCGCAGGCTCAGACGTTAGGCCTGTTGTGTCAGAGACCACATACTCAACTGGTGTTGGATCACCTGTGAAGTCTGCTTCTGGGGTAAAGGTGACTGCACCAGTGGTTGGATCAA
>NZ_JADYWX010000021.1:0-602 GCF_015864565.1 Psychrobacter sp. SWN149 | reverse complement strand
TCATATCGACGGCGGTGTTTGGCACCTCGATGTCGGCTCATCTCATCCTAGGGCTGAAGCAGGTCCTAAGGGTATGGCTGTTCGCCATTTAAAGAGGTACGCGAGCTGGGTTTAGAACGTCGTGAGACAGTTCGGTCCCTATCTACCGTGGGCGTTGGAAATTTGAGAGGATCTGCTCCTAGTACGAGAGGACCAGAGTGGACGAACCTCTGGTGTTCGGGTTGTCACGCCAGTGGCATTGCCCGGTAGCTACGTTCGGATGGGATAACCGCTGAAAGCATCTAAGCGGGAAGCCCACCTCAAGATTAGATTTCCCTAAAGAGCCGTTCAAGACTAGGACGTTGATAGGCAGGGTGTGGAAGTGCAGCGATGCATGTAGCTAACCTGTACTAATTGCTCGTTTGGCTTGACCATACAACACCCAAGTGGTTTGTATACAAGTCTAATTAATCTATCTTGTATGACTGTAGTGGTCATAACGAAGAAAGTATATTTCGATATCACCTTTAACCTTGATTCAGTTAGGTTACAAGTTGGTCGACAACAAGCTAAAACTTGAAGTCAAACAATAAAAACAACAGACTCATATCTAACCCCCTTTG
>NZ_JADYWX010000020.1:0-795 GCF_015864565.1 Psychrobacter sp. SWN149 | reverse complement strand
TTAAGCTATCTAGCGAGCCGACTATCTTATCATAATGATTTGATTTGTCAAGCTTTTTTATATTTTGTCTTAGCTTGGTAATCTAAGTAATAAGTTTGTTAACTTATTGCCTAGCTTCCTTTGCTGTGGGGCGTATTATATAGAGTTCTCACCTCGTGTCAACCGCTTAATCAAAGGTTTTTAGATTTATTTGATAATGATTCTAGTAGTGTATATTTCTCAGTGGGTTAGAGGAAAGCATAGCCTTGATATATTTGGGTTTTGACGCTGAAAACACCTGTAGATGTTGTATTAAGCTGACGTTAGATGGGTTAGTTGCTTATTTGAAGCTAAATATTATTTTTAATATTCTAAAATAAGACTTATTTAACCAGCTGATAGGGTAATGATCGTTGAAAAACAGATTCAAACCAGTCTCCAGTCTCCAGTCTCCAGTCTCCAGTCTCCAGTCTCCAGTCTCCAGTCTCCAGTCTCCAGTCTCCAGTCTCCAGTCTCCAGTCTCCAGTCTCCAGTCTCCAGTCTCCAGTCTCCAGTCTCCAGTCTCCAGTCTCCAGTCTCCAGTCTCCAGTCTCCAGTCTCCAGTCTCCAGTCTCCAGTCTCCAGTCTCTAAATCATCTATCAAGAAACTTGAGATCCAGCTGATTTTCTTACACTCGCATTGGCACTTTTTATCTTGGCACTTTTTTAAGCGCAAAGAAAACCCCCCGACAAGCTAATGTCGGGGGATATTTCAGAATAGAGAGCTGACGATGACCTACTCTCACATGGACGAATCCACACTACCATTGGCGCAAC
>NZ_JADYWX010000019.1:0-849 GCF_015864565.1 Psychrobacter sp. SWN149 | reverse complement strand
GTGATAGTCGCAGGCTCAGACGTTAGGCCTGTTGTGTCAGAGACCACATACTCAACTGGTGTTGGATCACCTGTGAAGTCTGCTTCTGGGGTAAAGGTGACTGCACCAGTGGTTGGATCAACGACCCATGATCCTTCGCCTTCAACCGTTAACGTGGTTACTTCAGAACCATCAGTCGGATCAATCAGCTTAACCGTCGTTGGGTCAAGATCACCATCAAGGTCGGTGTCATTGCTTAGTATGTCTACTACAACAGGATTGCCTGTGGTGCCTGTGTTTGTATCATCTAGGGCCACTGGTGCCGTTGGTGGGTAATCCACAACGATGATGGCTTCATTTGAGGTTTCACCTGTGATGTCATCAACCGTATAGCTGATTGGCGTTGGGTCAGCGGTAAAACCAGCTTCTGGGGTAAAGGTAACCACGCCAGTTGTTGGATCAACGACCCATGAGCCTTCACCTGGTACGTCAACTGATTTACCGTCAGCCGCGATGGTGCCACCCGCTGGTGACTGGGTGATCATGACGGTCGTTGGGTCTAAATCGTTTTCAGGATCAGTGTCATTGGCTAGAATGTTAACGGCTACGGGCGTATTTAAAGGACCGACACCTCTATCATTCTTAGCCACTGGTGCGGTTTGTGGATAATCAATGGTGACAGTAGCAGGGTTTGAGGTTTCACCAGTAATATCATCAACGGTGTAGCTGATTGGCGTTGGGTCACCAGTAAAGCCTGCTTCTGGCGTGAAGGTGATGTCGCCTGAGACAGGATCAACACTCCATGAGCCTTCACCAGCCACGTCAACCGATTTGCCGTCAGCGGCGATGGTGCTGCCGACTGGCGCTTGG
>NZ_JADYWX010000018.1:0-1218 GCF_015864565.1 Psychrobacter sp. SWN149 | reverse complement strand
CCAAAAAAAGAGGAAATACTCATGGCAAAGGCCAAGTTTGAACGTCTAAAACCACATGTCAACGTTGGTACCATCGGACACGTTGACCACGGTAAAACAACCCTAACAGCTGCTATCGCGACTGTTGCTGCAATCACTTCAGGTGGCGAAGCCAAAGACTACGCGTCTATTGACTCAGCACCAGAAGAAAAAGCACGTGGTATCACCATCAACACCTCACACGTAGAATATGACACAGAAGCACGTCACTATGCTCACGTAGATTGCCCAGGTCACGCCGATTATGTTAAAAACATGATCACTGGTGCGGCTCAAATGGACGGCGCAATCCTAGTCGTATCTGCAACTGACGGCCCTATGCCACAAACACGTGAGCACATCTTGCTTTCACGTCAGGTTGGCGTACCGTACATCATCGTATTCATGAACAAATGTGATGTTGTTGATGACGAAGAATTGCTTGAACTCGTAGAAATGGAAGTACGTGAATTACTTTCTGACTACGACTTCCCAGGTGATGACACGCCAATCATCCATGGTTCAGCAACTGAAGCCCTAAAAGGCTCACAAGAAAAGTATGGTCAACCAGCAGTTGTAGAACTACTTAAAGTTCTAGACACCTACATCCCAGAGCCAGAGCGTGACGTTGACAAAGCATTCCTAATGCCAATCGAAGACGTATTCTCAATCTCAGGTCGTGGTACTGTTGTAACTGGCCGTGTTGAATCTGGTATCGTACGCGTTGGCGACGAAATCGAAATCGTTGGTATCCGTGACACTCAAAAAACCACCTGTACTGGTGTAGAGATGTTCCGTAAACTGCTTGACGAAGGTCGTGCAGGCGAAAACTGTGGCGTACTACTACGTGGTACTAAGCGTGAAGACGTACAACGTGGCCAAGTACTAGCTAAGCCAGGTTCAATCACTCCTCACACCAAGTTTGACGCTGAAGTATATGTGTTGAGCAAAGAAGAGGGTGGTCGTCACACACCATTCCTAAACGGCTATCGTCCACAGTTCTACTTCCGTACTACTGACGTAACTGGCGCAATCCAATTACAAGACGGTACTGAAATGGTAATGCCTGGTGATAACGTTGAGATGGGCGTAGAGCTTATCCACCCAATCGCTATGGACAAAGGTCTTCGCTTCGCTATTCGTGAAGGCGGCCGTACTGTAGGCGCTGGTGTTGTTGCTAACGTACTAAACTAATCTATC